>DASYSS010000100.1 GCA_036003045.1 Gemmatimonadaceae bacterium | reverse complement strand
GAACTCCCCGCGCTCATCCAGTTGACGTTCGCCGCCCAGCTGCTCGTAGAAGTTGCAGGCGGGTTCGTTGTCCACTTCCGTGAATAGCGCCATCGACATCAGGCCATTGCCCAGGAGCCGGTCCACGGCCGCGGCGACCATGCGCTTGCCCAGCCCGCGCCTCTGGTATTCGCGGAGAAGATAGATCTTGTTCAGGCGGGCCGCCCATTGTGGATTGTCCTGCGTCGGATGACACCAGATGAAGCCGACGAGTTGCTTCGCGGGAGTCTCCAGCACGAGAACGAAATGGGTCGCATCGGTTTCGGCGAGCTTGTCCCGCCACTGCCATTCCCGAGTCGCATAGGTCGGACCCGACCCGAACGGCCCCACGTGCGTTTCGTTGAACGTGCGAACATGGAGCTCGGCGAGCAGGCGTAGATCGGCCATCGTCGCCTCTCGTAGCGTCAACTCGCCAATGGCCACCGGCGGTGCAACAATCCGTGGCGCGCGCACGGTGCGAAGGATTCGACGGACCAAGCGACGGAAGCGCATACAAAGAGTGCCAATCCACGCCCGGTCAGGGACGCTTCACGAATCTGAAGTAGAAAGCTGCGCCTATCAGCACGATCCCGACGTTCGCTGCCAACCGCGCCCAGAACCGGCCTTTGAAAAACAGCACGTCGACCGTGATGATCACGGCGACCATCAAGAGTATGTAGAGCGCGGCGGAGGTGCGGCTACTCACTTCAGTTCCCTTTTCGTGTGGGGGGCTGCGTAGCAATCGCTAAGCTGCAACGGAACCTCGGTGCTCGGAAGTTTCGGCGTTCGGCACCTTCGGCGTTCGGCAGTCTCGCCCTCCGGACTGAACAGTCTCGCCCTCCGGAACCGCCCGCCGTATGCTTCCATGAGAATGCTCACCCCACCGGCCCCCCCGATCCAACCCTCTGCTCCGCTCGCAGCAGGCCGCGACGCGCTCGATCGGGGCGCGTGGGACGAAGCCCGCACCCACCTCACCGCGACCATCGCTGAGCAAGAAACACCCGAAGCGCTCGAGGACCTCGGCCTCGCCGCTTGGTGGCTCGACGAACCCACGCTCACCTTCGACTCACGCGAGCGGGCGTACGTCTTGTACCGCGAACGACAGGACTCGCGCGGCGCCGCGCGCGTGGCGATCTGGCTCGTGTGGGACTATCTCGCTTTCCGCGGCGACTTCGCGGTCGCATCCGGATGGCTCGAGCGCGCGCGGCGTCTCCTCGTCGGCCGGCACGACACCGCCGAATACGGATGGCTCATGATTCGGGAAGCCGAGGTCGCGCTCTTTCGGCGACACGATCCCTCGGCCGCGATCGCCAGTGCCGCGCGTGCGGCGAAACTCGGGCGTGAGCTGGCGGATCAGGGCGTCGAGTTCACGGCGCTCGGACTCGAGGGACTCGCGCGGGTGAGCGCGGGCGACGTCGACCTCGGAATGCGCCGGCTCGACGAAGCCAGCATCGCGACGACCGCCGGCGAGGTGAAAGAGCTGCACGCCGTCGGTCTCGTGTCGTGCTGGCAGATCTTTGCCTGCGAGCGCATCCGCGACTACGACCGCGCGGCACAGTGGGTGGCACGCGTTCAAGAATTCACACGACGCTGGGGCCTCCGCCCGCTCTCGGCAATCTGCCGAACGCAGTATGCGGGTGTACTCATCTGGCACGGTGATTGGACGAAGGCGGAAGAAGAGCTGGCGGCTGCGACACGCGAGTTGCAACAGGCTCGCCCCGCGCTCACGAGTCCCCCCGTCGCACGACTCGGCGTGCTACGACTTCGCCAGGGACGCTTCGACGACGCCGAGCGACTGTTCGAGCAGTCGACCACGCAGCCGCAGTCTCGCGTCGGAATCGCGGAGTTGGCGCTCGAGCGCGGCCACGCCGCGGAAGCCGCCGCGTTGCTCGATCAGTATCTCGCGCACGCCGGCGACGCCGAGCCCACCGCGCGCGCTTCCGCGCTCGAGCTATTGGTTCGCGCGCATACGGAGAATGGCGCTCTCGCCGCGGCGAAAGTCGCGCTCCAAGAACTCGAGCGTATCGCGGCCGCCGCGGCCACGGCGTCGTTCGCCGCCTCGGTTGCCGCCGCGCGAGGCGTCGTGCAACGCCACCAAGGCGATCTTGCCGGAGCCGCGACGCACCTCGAGCATGCGGCCGATCTCTTTCAGCAGAACGGCGCGCCCTTCGAGACGGCACGCACGCGCCTCGACCTCGCCGAAGTGCTCATCGCGCTCGGCCGGACCGCGTTCGCCGAGCACGAGGCCCGTCTGGCGATGGAATCACTCGACGCACTCGGCGCCGAGCACGAGGCCAATCGCGGACAGCGTCTACTTCGATCCTTCGGCGGCGGAAAGGGAAAGCCGAGCGCCACGCCGTCCCTCACGGGCCGCCAGCTCGAAATTTTGCGGTTCATCGCACGAGGCTCGAGCAACTCCGACATCGCCGTGCGCCTCAAGCTCAGCGAGCATACCGTCAAGCGTCACGTCGCGAATCTGCTGTCGAGACTCGACCTCTCCTCCCGCGCCGCCGCAGCCGCGTACGCCACTCGCGAAGGACTGATTTAAGTCGGCCGTCGGCGTCGGTGACCGGTCACCGGTCACCGGTCACCGGTCACGGTCCACCCGTCATGGCCCAAACGGGCCACGCGGCTGCCACGCGCATCCATGGCTCTTCCGGGCGAAGCGGCTAATTCGCGCGCCCGGTATCTCTCGTCAGCGATTGTAGGACTCGAATCTGACGCAGAGAGAACAGCAGCACATGACGAGCGTTTCACTGAAACAGGTGTACGGCGGTGCGACTCCGCTTGGCGGTGAGTTGTGGAGTGCCCGCGCCCACGACTGGGCCGAGCTCATGGAGCCGGCGATGCGACAGTTGTACGTCGCCATCCTCGATCGCCTCGCACCGCTCGCGGGGACGTCGCTTCTCGACGCCGGCTGCGGCGCCGGTTTGTTCTGCCGGCTCGCCGCCGCGCGCGGCGCGGCGGTCGTTGGATTGGACTCCGCGCCGGCGCTGTTGGACATAGCGCGCCAGCGCGTACCGAACGGCACGTTCGACCTCGGCGACGTCGGCAACCTGCCTTACGACGACGCGACGTTCGACGTCGTGACCGGGATCAACTCGTTCCCGTACGTCTCGAGCCCGAGCGCCGTGCTGCGCGAGGCGAGGCGCGTCGCCAAGCCGGGCGGCAGGTCGCAGATCGTCATCGCCGCTTGGGGCCGCGCCGACGAGTGTGAAGCCGCCGCCTATCTCGACGCCATCGAGGCTCTGGTGCCTTCGTCGTCCGCCATCCCGGGTCCGTTCGCACTGTCGCAGCCGGATGCGCTCGAAGCCGTCGCGGCGGAGATGGAGCTCACACCCGTGGAGGTCGTCGACGTCGCCGTCGAATGGTGCTTCGCGGATCTGGACGACGCGCTCGACGCGATGCTGTCATCGGGTCCGGCGGTGCGCGCGGTTCAACTCGCCGGCGAGCGGCGCGTGCGCAAAACAGTCGCCGAGTCGATCCGCCCCTTCGGCACCGCGCGCGGCGAGTACCGCCTAGAGAACACGTTCCGCTACTTGATCGCGCGGGCGTGAGCAGAATAGCAGGAAGGTCGAACCGCAACCCACCACATCACTCTTTTTTAAAGGGAGCAACAACGATGCGCATTCTGACCGCAACAGTTCTCGCCGCGGCACTTGTCCTGCCCGCCCGTGCCCACGCGCAAGCGCCTGAGCTCAAGTGGGGCCCGGCACCCGCGATCTTCCCAGCCGGCGCGAAGTTGGCCGTGCTTCAGGGCGATCCCGGCAAAGCGGAACCCGTGACCGTCCGTCTCGACTTCCCGAACGGCTACGTGCTTCCGCCGCACTTCCATCCGACCGACGAAGCCGTCACGGTGATCCAAGGAACGTTCCAGGTCGGCATGGGCGACAAGGTCGACAAGTCAAAGCTCACGGCCATACCCGTCGGTGGCTTCGTCGTGGCCGGAGCGGGCCAGCATCACTACGCCGTGGTCAAAGGTCGCACGATCGTCCAGGTCAACCTGATGGGCCCGTTCGCGCTCACGTACGTGAATCCGTCGGACGATCCTACGAAAAAGGGAGTGGCCAAGAAGTAGGGCGATCGACGGGCCTGACTCGAAACTGCCGACTCAAACTGCCCTAGCGAAACTGCCCTAGTCCGAAACTGCGAGGTCACTCTGCATCTCGGCCTTTGGCAGTTTTGTCGTTCGGAAGGCCCGGCGCTCGGGCGTTTCGGCGTCTCGGCTTTCGGCAGTTTCGGAGTTCGGCAGTTTCGGAGTCCAGCCGTCTCGGCGTCCGGCCGTTATCGCGTCGCTCGTTGAACGATCCCAAACAACCAATCCACGTACGCGGCCGTTCCAACCCAAGGGAAGTCAGGCCTCCACTGATCCGAAGGCTGGTGGTAATGGTCGAACTTGCGCATCGCCTCGGCGCGCTGCGCGTCCGTGTATCCGCGCCACGTCCCTCCCGGGATTGGGAACACGATCGGCACGCCGCGCTGCGCGAAGACGAACACGTCGCTGATCGGCCGCGGCGCCGATGAAGTGGTGGTCCAGCCGCGCGCGCGCGCTAGTGAATCCGCGATGAGAGCGCCCGGGTTGGGTGGCGCTGACTGCATGAGCTGCCACGTCAGCGCCTCTCCGGCCGGCGATCCTGCATCGACCTCGATCAACAGCTTGAGCCGATCGATGAATGGCGCTGCGTCCGCGCGCGCGGCCAGCGCCTTCGCGCCGAGCAGCCCCTGCTCCTCGAGATTGAAGAACATCACGACTAGCGGCCGGTCGCCCGGCGATTGCACGTATCGCCGCGCGACGTCGAAGATCATCGCGATCGAAACGGCGTCGTCGAGAAAGCCATTGTAGATCGAATCGCCGGTCGCGTCGGGCGGCCCGACGCCCAAGTGATCGAGATGCGCCGTGATTCCGACGAGGTCACCGGTCGTCGTCCCTCCGCGCCCCGGAAAGACGCCGACCACGTTGAGGACCGTGTCGGCTGGATGTTCAGGAGTCGTGAATGGAACGAGCAGCGACGTGCCGAACACCGGCCGTGCCCCGAGCTGCTCGAGCTTTTGTCCGAGCTGTCTCGCGACGCGCGCGTTCTCCGGCGTCCACGGCCCTCGCCCACGATTAGCGTCCGACGAGAGATCCCGCGCCAGTGCCGCGATCGCGACGGTATCCGCCGTCGCCTGGGCTCCGAGCGTCGGCATACGAGACGCGAACGACGCGGCCATCACCGCGAGCCATGCGAACCCTCGATACCTGGCGACCCCAGCCAATGCTGCCCCCGAATCGGACACTCTATAGAAGTACACCGACAACCGTCGTTCGGTGAAACCGCGAGCCCGTCGATGCAAATGCTCGGGGTGGGATTGTCGTCCGCGGAGCGCCCCACCCGCTTGCGACCCGAAACAACCCGGGAGTTCGGTAGTTTCGTCGTTCGGGATCTTGGCGTAGGTTCGACGTACATGAGACCGCCGACGCGCCCGCTGCTTACGGCTGCATTCCTCGTTTTCACGGCCTGGCTCTCGCCCACGACGGGCGCTCAGACTCTGCCGAAGAAACTCGTCGCGCTCCTCGCCCATGCCGATGACGAAACCGCGGCGGCACCGGCGCTGGCGCGCTACGCCCGCGAAGGCGTGCAGGTTTTCATGCTCATCGCGACGGACGGGTCGGGCGGCAGCGGCTCGCAGACGTACCTCCAACGGTCCGACTCAGGCCCCGTGGGAGACGCGCTCGTCAAGGCTCGTGTCGAGGAGGCGCGGTGCGCAGCGGCGGCGCTCGGAGCGCAGGAGCCGGTGCTCTTCGCATTTCCTGACGGAAAGCTCGGCGACTATCTGGGCGATCGCAGTTTGCTCATGCGACTCACGGACCGCATCGCCAAGGAGATCGAGCGGCTGCGCCCGGACGTCGTGGTGACGTGGGGTCCCGACGGCGGCACTGGGCACCCGGACCATCGCTTGGTGAGCGACATCGCCACCCAGCTGCACCGCGCCGGCGTCACAGGCATGCCCGAGCGCCTCGTCTACATGTACTTGCCGGCGGAGATGTTCCGCCTGTCCAATCCGCAGCGGGGCGAGCCACCAATGGTCATCCCGCAGGCGAAGTATTTCACGGTCGAGGTGCCATTCACGCCCGGCGATCTCGAAGCGGCGAAGAAGGCGCTCGCCTGTCATCACTCGCAGTTCAATGCGGAGTTGCTTCAGCGAATGCTCCCAGCGATGCAGCATGTGTGGAACGGCACGGTCCGATTCGTCCCCGGCTCAGTGGTGGTCAGCGGCGGCGACCTGTTTCGTTAGCTGCACGGACATAAAAACACTATTGCCATTCTCCAACTCCCGATACGCGCGCTCGCGCAACAGCTGGAGAATGTGCTCGAACCTCCGGCCTGCTCACGTCGTCGAGCTCAATCCTCACAGCCGCCGCTCGGTGTTTGGCAATCTCGGAGTTCGGCTTCTTTGGTGTTCGGTAGTCTCGGAGTCTCGGCGTTCGGCAGTTTCGGCGTTTGGCAGTTTCGGACCTCGGCAGTCTCGGCGTTTCGGCAGTCTCGGAATTCGGGAGCCTTGCGCCCCCATCACCGGACCGGCGATATCCGCACGTGCGAGATGGCCGAGTTCGTGCGCGAGGACGTGCGATTGGACGATGCTCGACGAGCAGCCCGTCGCCGATAGAATCGTGTACGCACCGACCTCGATGAACCGTCCTTTGCGCGAGGGATCCTGTGTGCGAAACCGCGCCCCGTTGGGACGCCACTGAGTCACAGAAACGGGATGAGTTCCACGCACGCTGGCGTCGCAGTACTCGTTGGGCTCCGAGTGGAGGATGACCACGCCGCCATCCACGATGCCGTCGTCATCGCCGCTGTTCGGGATGCCGTCCGGACCGTCGTTGTCGTAGAGGCCGAAATCCACGTCCGCATCCACGGCCTGCAGCGCCAGCAACGTATGGTCGCCGAGCCCCGACTCGGTGATGACGCCGCGCGCGTTGGCGGCGGCGAAGGTGACCGACGTCGTAACCCATCGCGTCACGTCGCCGCGCAGGGTGAACGTTCCACCGGACGCCAGGCTATAGGTCTCCGCCAGCGGCCCCGCCCCGCCGGTCGCACCGCTGAATAGCTGCGCGGCGATGTCCGACGACGTGAGCGGAGACGCGGGACCGTCGGCGAAACGCGTGGGGATGACAAGAAGCCGCGAAGTCCCGTGAATGCGAACGCCCGCCGGGCTCACGACGTACGGCAGCCGGCTTGGGTCGTTGGTCGAACCGCCCTCCGTGGGTACCGAGCAGGCGGCGAGGCTGACCAGCAGCGTGAGGACGACCGGTAATCGAGTCACCACCTCTCCTCGCTCCATTGTGGCAAACTTTAGAGTACTCTCAGGGTGGTTGTCCGTCGAACCCGGCATTGGCCCGGCCCGCCGAGATCTAGCGGCCGTTAGCCAGCACCGTCGCATCGGGAAGAAACGCGGCGTGGTGTCGCGTGTGCACCGTGCAGAACCTTACCAGCTGAGGCAACGTAAGAGCGCCAAAGTAGGGATGCGTCACTCGCCGCCGTGGTTGCGACTGTTGTAAGTCCATGACCGTGGCTTCGAATTGCGTGACCTCCGTGGCCAACTCCGCGAGCAGTTCCGTTTGATGTCCAGGGCGATCGGGCGGGCGGGCCTCACGTGGCGCACGGCCTCCGTGCGGGATGCGGCCGCCGTCGAGAATTTGAGGCAATACTCGCCAGCGCCAGAGCCGACGCTGCCACCAGCGCCCCTTGAGTCGGAGCGTCGGCCCTCCGCGAAGATCGCGGACAAAGGCTGCATACGCGAGCGCGAGATGTTTTGCCTCCTGCGCCGGCGTCCACTTGCCGGGAGCTCGCTCCACATTCCACTGGTCAGGTGCAATGGCGGAGGCGTGAGCGGCAAAGGCCCGTACCGCGGCCCCGTGGTCCGTCAGCAGCTCCGTCATCGAGGCCTGGGCTACTCTCAACCCGACCACGGGGCCCTATCAAAAGGGTTGACGCCCGTCTCGGCGATGCCGCTTACGAACAGCTTCAGTCCGTCGAGACGGATCACGAGGTCTCCATGGTCGGCCCAACTCCTTAGCCAACCTGCAAAGACATCATATAAAAGTTCGCGCGCAACGGCAAACAATCAATGCCGTAGCATCGTTCTTTCAAGCGGCCGGGCAGCGAACCGCGCGCCCGACAAAGCTCTTCCCCTTCCCTCATTCACGGCCCACCTTGTGGCGTGACGTCGCCTCCAACGCACCTCCAGGCGCACCTCCGGTCGGCACTCGCCGACCGGTATCGCATCGAATCGGAGCTCGGCACCGGTGGAATGGCAACGGTGTTTCGCGCCACCGATCTGAAGCACGGCCGGGCCGTCGCCATCAAGGTGCTTCGACCGGAACTGGCGTTCGTCGTCGGCGCGGACCGATTCGCGCGCGAGATCAGGACCACGGCAACGCTGCGGCATCCCCACATCCTGCCGCTCTTCGACTCCGGCGAGGCCAACGGCGCGCTGTTTTACGTCATGCCGGTCGTCGACGGCGAGTCACTTCGCGATCGGCTGAATCGTGAGAAGCGACTCCCCATCGACGACGCGCTGCGCATTGCGCGCGAAGTCGCCGACGCACTCGGTTATGCGCACGAGCGCGGCATTGCGCACCGGGACATCAAGCCCGAGAACATCCTGCTCGAACGTGGCCACGCGGTGGTCGCTGATTTTGGCATCGCGCGCGTACTCGCGTCGTCGGACGACAGTCGTATCACGCAAACAGGATTGGCGGTTGGAACTCCCGCGTACATGAGCCCTGAGCAGGCCGTTGGCGAAACGACCGTCGATGGCCGCAGCGACCTCTATTCGCTCGCCTGCGTGTTGTACGAGATGCTCGCCGGTGTCCCGCCGTTCTCTGGTGCGACCGCGGCGTCTGTGACGTCGCAACATCTCGTCGCCGAACCGCCGGCGGTAACCGATGCGCGTCCGGAAACACCCGTCGCCGTCTCCGGTGCGATCCGTCTCGCGATGGCGAAGGATCCTGCGGCACGCCCTTATCCGGCGGCCCGATTTGTCGAGTCGCTTTCGTCTGCCGAGAGTGCCGCCGCGAGTTCACCCTCGCTCGCGCGCCAACGAATGCCGCGAGTGACGGCAACACGTGTCGCAATCGGGTCGGTGTCGATTGTCGCGGCACTCGCGGTTGGCTGGCAGTTCTCGCGGCGCACGAGCGGTGCATCGCCCATTCGGCGCATCGCCGTGCTGCCGATGGCCAACGAGACCGGCGACTCGACGCAGCAATTCTTCGCCGACGGCATGACCCGCGAAGTGATCTCGACGCTCACCGACGCGGGCGTCCACGTGCTCGGCTATCGCGCGGTGGTCCCGTATCGTGCGTCGACCAAGCCATTGCCGGACATCGCTCGTGAACTCGGTGTCGACGCCATCGTTTCCGGATCGATCGTGAAGGCCGGCACTGTCGTGCGACTCTCAGCCGAGCTCATTGACGCGACGAACGAGGAGTTGTGGACGCGCAGCTTCGAGCGCCCCGCGGCCGACGTGATTGCGCTGCAACGCGATGTCGCCGCCGACATTGCGCGCGGCATTCGTGTGCGGCTGACACCCGAACAGGAGACGGCGCTCAGCACGGCGCGACAAGTCGATCCGCGCGCGTACGCGGAGTTCTTGTTGGGACAGGAAGCCGCGTCGCTCCGCACGGCCGAGGGATTTCAGCGCAGCGTGACGCACCTGCATCGCTCATTGGCCATCGATTCGACGTACGCACCGGCCTGGGCGACGCTGGCCATCACGAACGCGTACGCATTGATCTATCAGACCACGTCGCGCGATTCCGCATTTGCCAACGCCATGCGCGCGGCCGATCGCGCCATTGCGCTCGATCCGCGCCAGGGCGACGCCTATTACGCGCGTGGCATGGTGCGCCTGCACAATGCGTGGGAGTTCGGTCCGGCCTACGCCGACTTCGCGCATGCCGACTCGCTGCCAAGTTCATCGCTGGGGCTCGGGGTACTCGGCTGGGCGATGTGGGAAATGCACGACTTCGATGCCATGGCGAATCCGTCGACGCGACTGATCGATCTCGAGCCAAGCACCGCGCAGTGGCGGAGCGATCGCGCGTGGGGGCTGTGGTCGAGTGGACAGGACTCGGCGGCGCTCGAGTCGGCACGCATCGGCACGCGTCTGGATTCAACGTTCTATGAAGTGTTCGACATTCTCTCGCTCGTGCTCGCGGACGTCGGCGACAGCGCGGGTGCGCGGCGGGAACACGAGCGCGCACGACGGATTGCCGGCGGCGACTACTGGGTGCGCACGTTCAACGATGGTCTGTTGGCGAACGCCCGTGGTGATCGAGCGGGGCTCGCGAGGGCGATTCACTCGCTGGAAGGTGATCCGCGGGTATCCCAGCTTGGTGGTTTGTTGTTGCTGGCCGGCGATAAGGATCGCGCGTACGCCACGCTCAATCGCGCGGTCGCTGCACGCGACCTGGATCTGCTGCAGATATTGAACGCGATGCCGGCACTGTATCCGTTCCGGCAGGAACCGCGCTTTCAGGCGCTGCTCGCGCGGATGGGCATGCCGGAGCGACTGCGGAAATAGGGCGGGGTCGCGAGTGAGCGCTGGAAGCTCGGCATCAGCCGGGCGCGACGGAAAGGAGTTCCGCTTCGAACAGAATGTCCTGCGCTCCACGATACAGCACGTAGCGCCCCATTTCCTCGAGTCGCTCTCCGCCCTCGACGACCTCGAGAAAGTGATTGCCCGCGAGCTGACCGACCTTGCTCGCGAAGACCGCGGAGCCATACGCGAACAGTAGCTCGGTTTCGCTGATTCCGCCGGGATACCATAGCAGGTCGCCCGCCGACGGATGGCTCGTGTGATTCTCATGGCCGACGCCGAGCTGGTAGTCGCCGAGCGGAATCCAGCAGGCCTCGCCACTCCAGCGGGCGTGAATCAAGCGCTGGCGATAAGGAAGCAAGGCGGTGAAGGCAGCGCAGGTGTTGGGCGCGCGATCGATCAGGAGCTTCGCCTTGAAGACGAAGGTATTTGCGACCGTGATCGTGATCCGCTGAATCATTCAGAGTGATGCCGAGGCGGCGATTCGCGCACTCGGCGTGCCGACGTTGGCTGCTTTCATACGATACTGGAGTCTGCGCGGATGGGACTGGGGCGCGCCAGGTGACTTCCCTGACACCATGACCGACGCGGCCATTCGGCCGGCGACGCGCACTAGGCCGAACGCGGTCGCGAGGTTGTTCTCGGTCAGCGTTCCGTCGATCCTATCGCGCGAGGTCAGCACGCCGGCGAAGTGCGAGGTGTCCGTTCTTACTGGAACGGTGCCCGACCCGACAATGGCGACGATCGCGAGCTGCAGTGAATCGTGCGAAATGGTGCCGCTGACCACCAGCGCGCCCATAGGCCCGGCCTCGCCGGAGAACGTACCCACGCCTTGGACGACGCCGCCCGACTCGTGGAGGTCGACGAGGAAGGAGTTGCCCGGATTGAGCATTCCGTGAGTGTTCTCACTCCACGAGCCTTCGACGTCGTGATCGACCGGAGCCGTCGGCGCATCGCACGAGCCAGCAGCCGCGAGTATGGCCGTCGCCGCAACGACTTGAAAGAACGATCTCATGCCTGCCCAACTGTTCGACCTCCACATCAGTCACGCGGATAACCAGCGGTTAACACCCGTGCTTGCTGGCGATCGTCGGGCGCAGGCGCGCGTGACCCACCTACGCGTTCGGCGACAGTCTTCAAGCGTGCGTAGAGCGGACTCACGGTGCCGGGTTTCTGTATTACCGGCGCGTTGCGCACTCCGCGCGACGGTACGTCAAAGGTGGCCGTCAGGACAACGCTCGACGCCACCTCGGGCAGCTCGACCCGGATCACCTGCGCCGTGACCACCATCAGAGTGTCGCCGCCCACGACATGGGCGCGAGTTCGCACGGTCTGCCCCGCGCCGTCCGCAGCCGTATCCGCCAGCTCATACCCGGTCGCCTGCAGCTCTTCTCGAACCCGCGCCATCGCCGCCGGCGGCTCGAGGTGGAGGAGCAGTGTCACCCCGTCTTCGGTACGATCGCCATACAAGGCGCTCGCACCTACAGGCGAGTAGGAGCGTGGCGTGCGCACGCACGCACTGCTCGTCCCGGCTACGCAGAGAACGAGTGCCAACGTAGCGCGGTGGCGACGCAACGGACGCTCGCAGTCGTCAGAGTGAATCGGATAGCGACGGGCATGGACGGTCATCGACAATCACCCCGGCAGGATGTCGGTTGCGGACCGTCCTGAGGCGCCGTAATGGCGCAGCAGCCTATCCAGCATCGGGCAACTCCTCGGGGTCGGCGAGAAACCATTCGATGCGGCCACATCCCGTGCACGTGGCCGTCGCCGCGCTGCGGTTGGGCCAATCGAGTTTGAGGAAGGTCATTCCGGCGGTGTTCGACTGCGCGCGTCCCTGCCCATCGAACACCCCGAGTCGAGGTCTCCGCATGGCGCACATTTTGTACAGCCGCGGTATGCCGCGAATTGGAAGTTTATACCGCAGTGGAGTGGGAGCACGCCCTAACGTCGCATCACTTCGATGCTACCACCTTGGCTAAGCTGCAAGGCAATTATATAGAAACGCTG
Source organism: Gemmatimonadaceae bacterium (assembly GCA_036003045.1). Classification (NCBI taxonomy): domain Bacteria; kingdom Pseudomonadati; phylum Gemmatimonadota; class Gemmatimonadia; order Gemmatimonadales; family Gemmatimonadaceae; species Gemmatimonadaceae bacterium. The sequence continues at coordinate 31,819 of DASYSS010000100.1, read as the reverse complement.
CTCGGAGCGCAGCGCAATCAGTAGCGGCCTTGTCACCTTCAGCGTTCGTTAAACGGCTCTGTCCCCGGAGCCTGACGTGGCGCGGCCGGGTCTGAGACGGAGGCCGACGCCAGCGATGAGGAATCCGGCGAGCCCCCCGGCGATGACCCCGGGTACGGCGCTCGCGTACGGGTTAAAGGGATGCAACAACTCTCCAACGATCGCGCCGGCGACCGTGCCGAGTGCGGTTACAAGAATCGCCCGGCCGAGCGGAACACGTCGCAGCAATCCCCACGCCAAGGCCGGGGCGCCTACAATTCCCGCAGCCGCCCCCACCGCCGCACCCATGCTCAGAATTGAGAGGACCTCGTGGGACGCGAAAGCATGCAGACCCTCCTCAATGATGGCGACGGCGAGAATCGCTGCGATTCCGCAAAGGCCACCGATGACACCGCCGGCCACTGCAAGTCCGGCAGTGACTATCCCCGCGCGCGCCAGACGTTCTGTGTTTGGCATGATGCCATCGAGCCGTATGACGCGTTGACTAAACTGCAAAGGACCTTAAGAGTTTGCCGATACCGAGCAATTTGATGCGACGAATTCCGGGGAGCCTTAGCGGATCCAGTCGCCGAGACGGCGCCATCGGATGGCGGTCACGGCGCGGATGTAGTCGACGCCTCGGTCAGGATCATATGAGTAGTACACGAACATGGGCGTACCACGCAGGTTTGCGCGCGGTACGGGTCCGTAGTACCGGCTATCGACGGAGTTGTCGCGGTTGTCGCCCATCATGAAGAACATGCCGGTGGGCACGACGAGCGGCCCCCACTCGTGGAGGCTGGGAACCGGTACCGGCTCACCGAATCGAGAACCGCGAATCTCGACCTGATGCTGCCAGGCGAAGATCGGCTGCGGCTGGTCCGCGAGGGAGTCCGGAAGACGAAACGAGTTGGGTGACGATGCCACGGCGCCGTTGACGATCAGCTCCCCGTGGCGCATGAGGAGCGTGTCGCCGGCGACGCCGACGATGCGCTTCACCAACGTCGGTGTGACCTCGTCGGCGGATATTCGAATCGTCATGTCCTGCGGCGGCGAGATGAAGACGGTGACATCGCCCCGCTTGGGGCTGGCATAGCCCGGTAGCGAACGACTCGTGAATGGGATGTGCGGCCCGAAACGGAGCTTGTTGACGAAGAGCCAATCGCCGACGAGAAGAGTTGGCTCCATGCTGCCGCTCGGAATCCGAAAGGCCTCGGCGAGCAGTTGCCGGGTGCCGAGCACGATCGCGACCACGGGCAGCACGCCAATGATGAACGCGCGAGTGCGGACGGCCAGCGACGCACGTCGAGCAGGCGTGGAGCGGACCGCGGCGCGCGCCGCCCGTTTACGTCGAGCCTTGCCCATTTGTGACGGCTCCGGATGGAGGACTAGTTGAAATCTACGCGCGATGGCGAAAGAAGCGCCGCATGCTACCGTTTGCGTAGCACCCACGTCGTCATCGATCGCAGGTTCTGCACGACGGTCGTCTTGATCGGGTCGACGAGCTCGGCTCCGAGGTCCTTCGTCACCTGCATCAACATCGCCTCGTCGACCAGGTACCGTTCGGTGCCGTCCGCCATCGCGTACCAGCGATCGTGCAAATGCCGGACGAGACGTTCGGCCCCGATCGTGGACGCGAGCCGGCAGAAGAAAAGCCCTCCCGGCTTGAGCGTCCGCCAGCAGCCCTGCAGCATCGCGTGGAAATGATCGTCGTCTCGCGCGAAGTGCAGGACGGTGTTGATGATGACGACGTCGGCGAAGAGATCCGGGAACGAGTGTGATTCGACAGATTCGACGCGGAAGTTGTCAGCCGGTAGGTGCGGCGCGAGGCGGCGTACGGCGTCGATCGCCTGCGGATCGGGATCGGCGCCGAAGTCCTCGTACCCTGCGCGGAGCAGATACACGATGTTCCGGCCGGTGCCACAGCCGGCGTCGAAGATCGTCATCCCCTTCGAGACGTTGCCGCGCAGCAGCTGATCGAAGACGTAGATGTCGATCGCGCCAAACTGTTCCTGGAGAGTGGGCATGAACGTTGGAACGCGATCTTCGCTATGTCTGTTCATCGAAATAGATGCCGCCCTGACTCAGACGCGCTATCAAAGTGCCGACGTCTCATCAGAGATTGAGAGTGTTATACTGCGAGCTTTTTGCCGTATAACACTCACCTCCGCTGCTTTCATGTGCCGAAATCCCGTCGGCACCCGGCAGTTTCGGAGTTCGGCAGTTCCGGAGCTCGGCAGTTCCGGAGCCCGGAAGCCTCGGAGTTCGGCAGTCTCGGCGTTCGGCAGTCTCGGACTTCGGCAGTCTCGGCGTTCGGCAGTTCTCGATCCCACAGCATTCGTCCCCCTCCCCTCGCCTCAATACTTCCACCACGCCGCCGTCATCCCCTCCGGCATCTTCCGCAGCCCGAACTCCGCCATCTCCCGCAGCCGGTCCGCGCTCGTCCCCGGCCCGCTCCAGCAGTGCGGCTTCTGATCGCCGTACACAAAGTACCCCTCGTAGTGCGGATTCGTCGTCGTCTTCATCCAGGCTTGCAGCTCGCGCGTCGCGCGGTCGAGAAAGAAACTGTCCATGTTGCCGACGTAGACGTGGATCTTGTCCACGAGCTTCGGGCCGACAGTCGTCCAATTCTTCTGGAGATAGTGCAAGAGGTCGTAGTTGTCGCTCCAGTACTGCGTCACCGTGTGGTCGATCGCGCCCGTGCGCGAATCCACCGCCGGTTTGAAGAAACCGTCGGCGCCGATCGGCCCCCACACCGCTTGCCAAATGTCTTGCTGGCCAGTGCCCGAGCGGCCGTGCGTGCCGTTCACCAGCTCCATCCAGTAGCGCTGCTGTGCCGTCTGCCGAATCTCTCCGTTGACCTCGCGCGAGTTCACGGTCGGCGTGAGCTGCCACTGGCTGTAATTCTTGTAGAAGGCGTTGACGTCCTTGTACATGTTCACGCCTTCGACGTCGCTGAACGTCACGGGGTCGGGACACGACGACCACGTGCCGCCGAAAAAGTCCGGATGATAGATCTGAAGCGCGAGCGACTCCCATCCACCCGTCGATCCGCCCGACAGCCACCGCGCCCAGGGCTCCCTGATCACGCGATAACGCTTCTCGACCTCGGGAATGAGCTCGTTCATGATCGCGTCGCCGTACGGGCCCATGTTCACGCTGTTCACGGCGTACGAATCGTCGAAGTACGGCGTCGGATGCTGGAAGGTGACGGCGATCATGCGCGGGAAGTTGTCGGACAACCACGCATCTCTGAACGCCGCGCCTCCTCGGCCGCCCCCCGCCGGGTCGAATCCATACGGCGCACCAAGACCGAAATGCCCCTGGATGTAATTCACGGGATAGCTGATCGTCGCCGTCTTGTAGTCGCGCGGCAGCAGCACCGTCGCGCCGAGGTAGATCGGCCGGCCCCAGAACTTGGTGAGCGACGGACTCTGGAACTTGAATCGCTGCACGTACTCGTTGTCCGCCGGGACCTGAATCGGCGGAATCACTTTGTCGGCGACCAGCTTCACGACCGTCGCGGCCCTCGGATCGAAGTGCACCTTCTGCGGCGCGCCGTAGATGTTTCCGGGGGAGCGCGGCCAGTTCTGCCCTTCCCACTGGTCGTCGTGCATCCATAGAGTGTGACCGTCCGCCCGCTTGAACTCCGAGTAGACGTTCACGAACGGCTGGATCCAGTAGTCGCCGGCCGGAATGTCGGCCAGGTCGAACACCGGAGTCCCCAGATCCGCGCCATTTATGGTAGCGGCCGCGCCGGGAGCGAGGCGCTCCACGTCACGCCCAAACAGCGGCGTCCCCACTCGGCCGATCTGCGACCGCGGCTCGCGGGTGCTGTCGCCGCTGATGACGACGTAGACGCGTCCCGTGAGCGGCTCGTTGCGCACCGACGGCGGAACGCGAATCTCGAACTTCGCTTTCGCTCGGCCCGACGGCCCGGGGAGAATCACCGACGTTTGCGCCGCGGCGGTGGCGCACAGGAGAGTCGACGCAAACGCGCCGAGCGTGAGTGAGCGTGGAATGGTGGCCGTCGACCGGTTGGGTTGGAGCCTAATAAGAGCGCCGGCCTCCGCTGGCGCAATCCAACCGATGTGACGCCATGCCCTATCGCCTTTCAGCTCACAGCTCATGCTCAAAGCTGTCGCTCACGGCTAGGCTCGCGCCACGCAACGAGATGCCGGTGCTGCCGCAAATGGCCCGACATGTTTGTCTTTTCGGTGCGACGAGCAAGGTCTCCGGGTCCAACGTTTCAAATGCGCGGAGGTAGGCGTCGAGGCGCGCTGTGCGCTGTCAGTCATGATCCGCCTTCGTATGTGCCTGAAGTGTTTGATTACGGCCGCCCGAGATCGGCGCACGTTTGTCGAAGAAATCGATCATCGGTAGCACCTAACTCTGGTGCTCGCCACGCGGGGGCCTTGGGTCCCGCCCAGGGCCATTCCATGTGAAAGATCGGTGGTGCGTCGTCTAGTGCGAGCTCCTGGCTGACGCTCCGAAAGCCGAGGGGGTGGCAGCGGACCAGGAGGCGAATGCGGCTTCGGTTGAATCGCAGCGAATCGGCCTGTCGCGTTTCTTCGTGACGCGTGAGGAACCAAATCAGCAGCGCGTGTTCACTGGCGACATTCTCGACGTGTTGCGTATCGGCCGCGATTGTGAAGCCGCGGGCCGCGAACACGGTCGCCCATGCCGGCGGTTGCGCCAACGGAATCGGTGTCGGCCGATAGGTTGGCCGTGCACACGCGCCCCCGAAAAGAATACTCGCGACAACTGCGGCACGTGCGGTCGTAGGCACCATCTCGGTTTCAACCACGCGAGGCTGCGCTCAGGGCAAGGGTGAAGGGTCACCCCCGCGCACTAGAGGACGACGCTCAACAACGAGAGGGGGAGGCGTTGAGGGTCGTCGCCGCGTCAGCGTGAGTTAGCGGGACGACTCGTCGGCACATTGCCATCAAATCGCAGATAGCAATGAGAACATTCGCGGGCCAGAAGGTTGCGATCCAGAAGTCGTCCGCAGCGCGGACATCGCCAGATCCTGACACTGAGAAGCGCTGCGCTGCCCCAAACAACGGCGAACCACCAGCCCGCGCCCCCGCCGTCGCGGATGAGCGCCGCTACGCCGAACGATAGCGCGACAACGGTCCCCACCGCAGCTCGGCGGCGGCGGACACTGCGACCGAAGGCGACGAGCTCCGTCGGCGTCGGATTCCGGATGAAGTCCATAACGACGATGATGTTTCTAGCAGCCTCAAGCGATCGCGAAGCTGCAAGCGAGTCATATAAGATTGCGCAGCCGCAGACTTCGTAACAACCGCACATCGCTTGACAGGTTCAGCGTTCCTTAGAGATCACGGTCGCGAGAGAGCACGGTCGCGGCATCCCGAACGCCTATCGCTTCGGCGAGGCAGGCAATGACGTCGCGCACGACGGCTTGCGCCGGCTGCATGGTGGCCACCACGCGAATCGGCGCGGCGCCAATTGCTCGTTGCAACTCGGAATCCCTTCGGCATCGGGCAGTTCTCGGAGTTCGGCAGTTTCGGAGCTCGGAAGTCTCGCATTCTCGGCGTTCGGCAGTCTCGGCGTTCGGCAGTCTCGGCGTTCGGCAGTTCTCGACTCCCGTTCACAACTACCGAACGCGCACGCCTATCAGCAACGGCAGCAGCGTGAGGCGATCGCGCCGATATCGGGGAATCACCGCGAGCCGCGCACCGAGGACCAATCCAAGGTGGCCGGCGGGAAACACGCTGGCATCGAGTTGGCCGATCGCGGCGCCAATGCGCGTGCCGTCCACCGAGTACGCTGCTCCACCCACGCCGATCCGACTCTCGACGCTCGGAACGGGAGCGTACAGCAGGCCGACCGTCCCGCTGGGTCCAGCAACGTCGGGATACGACGGCTCACAACCGCCGCCCGGAGTGACGATGCACACCAGATCAGGGTTGGTGCCGAATAGTCCGAACTGACCGAACCAATCGTAGCCAACCTCCGCATACGCGGCGAAGCGTCCCCCTGCCCGCTGCAGCAGCCGGCCGGCAACAGCGAGATGGGCGGCGGCGCGGCCGTTGTTGAAGAAGTCGCCCCCGCTGACGATCGCGCCGCCGACCGTGGCATCGGAGCTCCAACGATACGCGCGCTGGGCGCTCACCGAACCAGGCGACACGACTCCAAGGGTGAACCCGAGAACGAGCGTCAATCGACAGCAGCTGAACATCAAAGATGTGTCATCGCCGAGCGGCTTTGGTGAGATGGGCGTGGCGGAACGCGACTACTTGGCGGGTGTGTGGGGTTTGCCAAACACCTCGACGATTGTGGCGACGACCGTGCCGATGTTCGTGAAGGTGTGATTCGCGCCTGCCTTGATGCGCAACACCTCTCCAGCATGCACGTCCCTGGGCTCCTCGCCTTCGACGGTAAGGCGAAGCGTGCCGCTCAGTAGAATGAACACGTGGTACGAGAATTCCGGATGGTTGTGCATCCGGCGCGTGGCGCCGGGCTCCGCATAGTCACGCGCAACGCTAAATGCCGAGTCATCCAGAAGTCGCCACGAGGCTGAGATGCCCGAGTCTCCCTGGACGGGCAAGGCCGTCACGCCCTTGGGGAGCGCCTGAGCCAACGCACCTTTGGCCAATCCCGACCCGAAAGTAGCGAGCAAGGCGCACAACGGGAGCACGCGAAATCGCATGGCGATCCTCGCTTGATGTGACGCTAGCGGCAATCGTTTGCAGGGCGTCCGCTTGAAATGACAGCCGACGCCGCAATGCCGCAACCGAGCGCCAGAGTGCCGGAGTGCCGGAGTGCCGGAGTGCCGGAGCGCCGGAGCGCCGGAGCGGACAGGAACGCCGCCCGCGTAGACCTACTCGGGCAGCTCTACCTGCTGCGGCAGCTCCACCTGCTGCCGCATGCGTTGCCGCAGGGCCTCGGCATTTCGGCGCCGTGCCTCGTCGACGGTCGCCGGCGCGACGCGCTCGAGCAGGTCGCCGACCTTCCAGGCCAACGATTCGGGCCCGCGAAACGCGTCTCGGTACCCGAACGAATAGCCGGCGATCGCCGCAACGAGAAGCCAGAAAAAGCGACGTCGCGGAATCGACGCGATGTCGCGAAGAAGATCGATGCCCCGGTCACGCCACGCCGCCGCGCTCATGCTGGTTGTCATGACAGCATACTATAAAATGATGCTCAGCCCCTTGGAAGCCTCATCCAATCGTCAAGCGGCGCCTACGGCCGCTTGGGCGGCCACGCCCAACCGATAAGACTTCCAAGGAGCCCGCCCGCAACTGCACTTTGTGTGGCGGAGACAGCATCACACCGGCCCGCGGGCGGGTGGCGTTACACGGCTCACGGTCGCAGCCGACATTGTAAAACGCGCCACCGACGGACCGAGCACGCCCCCCGATCACGGCCCCAGCCAGGGCGCCCCGCCCCGCATCGTGCCGGTGCACGATCGTCGCCGGAATCGCGGCCGCGGCGGCACCGAGCCCGGCGCCCACGAGTGTCGAGACCGCGCGATCTGTACTGCACGCGTGGCTCGCCTGCGCGCGAGCTCGCCGTGACGATAGCACCACGAGCACCACGACGGCGGTTCCTCGCGATAGCGAGGCCAGCCCCATGCAGCGGACTCCGAATCTGGTTGAAGGGGTGGGCGGCCTAACGTCAAGCGGGATAGGGGCGGCACGCTGTCAACAGGTGTACAAAGCTGCAATGCCAATGCTGCATACTACCTATGGTCACGCTCTCTTCGCGCGAAGGCTCGGGGTGGGACTGTCCTCCACGGACCACTGCAATATTGCCTCGGCTCCGCTCCGGACAGCCCCACCCTCTCGCCCCCTGAACACGCCACACGAAGTTGCGCCTTTAGGACGTCGGCGCTCTTAGGACGTCGGCGCTCTTAGGACGTCGGCGCCCTTAGGACGTCGGCGCCCTTAGGACGTCTCGTTCTCAATCGCAGCGCAGCGCAATCGCAGGACTGACACGCGCGGCCCGTCGCGCCGGGAGCAGCGCCGCGAGCGCGGCTACGACGGTGAGCGCGGCACAGGACCCGAAGAACGCCAGCGGATCCCGCGCCGAAACACGAAAAAGGAGCGGCGATAATAAGCCCGCCAGCCACACCGACAACGACAGGCCGACAACAATCCCGACGATGACGATCCGACCCACATCTGCCGCGACGTTGGCGATGATCGCTCGGCTCGTCGCTCCCAGCGCCATACGCAAGCCGATCTCCGGCGTTCGCGCCGACACGCCGAACGCGATCACGCCGTAGAGTCCGAGCGCCGCGAGCGCGATCGCGCCAATCGCGAACGCGATCGAGACCTGCGCGATGACGCGGTGGCGAGCCGCCGACTGCGCCAGCACCTGCTTCATCGTCAGGATCTCATCGACCGGCACGCCCGGGTCCACGTCCCGCACCGCATCGCGAACCCGCGCAGCGATGTTGGCCCCTGCGTCGTCCCTCGCCGCGCGAACCACGAGCGTGAGGTCGCCGCCCGAATTATCCGCGTGCGGCACGTACAGTTGCATGGTCAGGGAGCGATCGAGTCCGTACTGATACGTGTCGCCCACGACGCCGACCACCGTACGTTCCGCCTGGCCCGCCCCGCTCCAAATGCGCTTCCCGACCGCGCTCCCGTCCGGAAAGAGAGCCCGTGCCATCGTCTCGTTGATGATCGCGACGAGCGGATGCTGGTCGTCATCCGTCGGGGTAAATCGCCGTCCCGCGTCGAGCGGAATACCCATCGCCTCGAAGTAGCCCGGCGTGACGCGATACACGTCTGGACTCGGCACTTCGCCGGGCGCATACGTTCGTCCGACGACTTTCGCGTCGGTCCTGTCGAAATTCGGCGACTCCGGAAGCACGCTCACCGCTCCCGCGGCGGTCACGCCCGGCACGGCGGAGATGCGATTCAATACTTCGCCGAAGAATCGCACCTGACGCTCGCCCCGCGGATAGAGCGTATCGGGCAGCGTGACGCGCGCCGTCACCACACCTCTCGGATCGAACCCCGAGGGAACCGCGCGTAGTTTTACGTAACTTCGCGCGAGCAACCCGGCGCCCACGAGAACGATCGTCGCCATTGCGAGCTGGGCGGCGACGACGACGCGGCGAACGCCTGCATGACCTGGGGCGGACGTGCGCCCACCGTCCCTCAGCGACGAGAGCGGCCCCGGCCCTCGGAAGGCCGCGGCCACCGTCGCAATCGTGAACACGATCGTCGCGGCAAACGAGGCGAGAATCGAGAACGCGAGAACTCGCCAGTCGGCCGAGACTCCGCGCGGATCGGGTAACACGTCGCCGAGTTGTCGAGCGATGGCGACTGCGCCGATCGACGTGAGGCCGGCGCCGAGCACGAACGCGGCCGCTCCCAGCAACCCGCACTCGGTCGCCAGCTGTCGCGCCAGACGCGCGCGGCTCGCACCAAGCGCGATTCGAATCGCGAGCTCGCGTTGACGAGCCGCGGTGCGCGTCAGCATCAGGCCGGCGATGTTGGCGCATGCGATGAGGAGCACGAACACGGCGCCCGCTTGAACGAGCAGCAGCTCTCCCTCGAGCGGTCTCGTCACGTAGTCGCCGAGGCTCACGACCACGGCGCGGTGTCCGCGATTGGCTTCCGGGAACGCCGCCGCAAGGCGCGCGCTTTCGACGTCGAGCTCTCGCTGCGCGCTTTCGATCGTCGCGCCCGGAGCCAGCCGCGCGATCGTCTTGAGAAAGCTCCACGATCGCTGCGCGTCGTCGTAGCGCGACGGCAACGGGCGATACATCTCCGGCTGACATGCGAGCATCGTCGGTAAAGCCGTGAACTCCGGCCTGAGAACGCCGATGACGGTTGCCGGCACGCCGTCGACCGATAGGCGCGACGATACGACATCCGGATTGGCGTTCAAGCGCTGCCGCCACAATGCGTGCGTGATGACGACCACCGGCGCCGCGCCGGGCGCGAAGTCACTTGGCTCGAGCAGCCGGCCAAGCAGCGGCGTTGCGCCGATGACGGCGAAGAAATCCGGTGACACCTCCATTTGCGTCGTCCGATCCGCGACTCCGCTCGTGGTAATGATCGGCCGCGGCGTGCAACTGAAGACGGCCAAGGACTGCAGCGCCCTGACGTCGCGGCGCCAATCCATGGCGTTGGTGAACGACACGGGGTCGAGTTGCGCGATTCCCTTTTGCCGCTGAGTGTCCCAAACGAGCGCCAGGCGCTCCGCGCTTCTATACGGAAGTGAACGGAGAAGCACGCCGTCGACGGCGCTAAAGGCCGACGTCGCCAGCGCCACCGCTGTTCCTATCGTCACGACGACGACTGCCGTGAGTGCCGGCGTTCGCCGACACATCCGCCACGCGTATCGCAGATCCTGCGTCAACTCGGCGAGGGCCGCGGGTCGCAGCTGGTCACGCACCTCTTCTTTGATGCGCGACGCGCCGCCGAAAGCCACCAGCGCGGCCTGCCGCGCGGCGACCGGGTTCATGCCGCGCGCGACGTTGAGCTGGGTTTGTTGCTCGATGTGATCCCGAATCTCGTCTTCGAGATCGCGCTCGACGTCCGCACGGCGAAGGAGCGTGCGCAGGCGAAGCGCGAACATGGCCGGCCATCGAGAGACGCGCATGGGCATGCCTCAAGGTCATATCGGTTACCGAGATGAGAATACCGGTCGCCCTCTCGGTAAGCAAGTGGAGGTTCATCGCCGCAGGGCGACCGTCGTGGTCGCCGGCTCGTCCGAGACGAATCGCGCCTCGAGGGGGCCGGTCACCATGGCGTACCCGTGTTCCAACGCTGAAGGCGATGCTGGCGCGCGGTCGACGGGTACGACAGCGAAACGGCGGGCTTGGTGGTAGAATCGGGTCTCATGGGAGTGCTTGGCGAACCGGTCATTCTCGCACCTCAAGTGGGCGTGAGGTCAAGGGCAGCGTCGGATTGACCTCGAGCGTACTTCAGGTGGTACGATGACCCGCGTGAAATGATGGTGACGCCCGACAACTGGCTTCCGTGCAATTGATTACTCCTCGTTGGCGAGTGATGCGCGTCGCCATTCCAGTCGCGTTTGGCATTGTCATTTGGCTGCCGCCATTGCCATCGGCCGCGCAAACAACTGGGGTCGTGGTGACGGGAGACTCGGCGACGGCTCGGCTCGTGTACCACGGTAAGGCTTTACATCCTTTCTGCCTCGACTTCGATGCGGAGCGTCTCGATCGCGTCAAACCGATCCTCCTTGCCTCCTGCACCGATACCGTAGTCGCAATTCAAGCCGACGCCGACGGCTGGCGTCGGGCCAAACATCGCGACCCGGACACTCCGCGGATCATCGGCTATCGGGCTCTGGCTTCGGCCGGCGATCGGTTTCTCGTTGCCACTGAGGCCTATGGATATGGCAGTGGCCAGTTCTCGAACCTCTTCTGGGTGCGGCTCGAGAGTGATCGCGTTGCCGTCGTTCGCGATATCGCCGCCGGAGACCGCTGCGGGGGCGGCCTGAGTGGGTACACGGTCGACCATTCAGGGGTGGTCTTTCGGGTCGCGACGACGGCGAGGGACGTCATCAAACTGGCGCGCGTATCCGTTCCGGACTCGCTCCGCCTTCGCTTGCGAGACGGCTACTACGCTTGCGACGGCAACGCAACGTACCGCTACGATTTCGCGTCTCAACGGAGGACGCTGTTATCCCTCACATTGGATACGACTGGCGCGTACATCGACGGCCTCCCAAGCGTGGGCGGTCCTCCACGAGAAAGAGCCCAGTTATGCTTCGATCGTCTCGCACGGGAATACGTCGTGAGCGCACGCCAGGTATTGTCCCTCACTGACCTAGCGGCGTTCGCCCACGCCTTCTTGGCCCGGTGCGCGTAGGGTCGATGCAGAGCGCGCACGAGAGAAGTTTGAACATTCCGTTTGCGTCCGTTTCCGGCCTTTCAGCGTTGGAGACTTCATGAAGCGAGTGACAGGTATCGGTGGCATCTTCTTCAAGGCCAAGGACCCAAAGAGTTTGGGTGCTTGGTACAAGACCCACCTGGGCATCGACGTCCAGACGTGGGGCGGCGCGGCCTTCGATTGGAACGGGCCAGACAATCCCGAAGGGGCTGGGACGACGGCGTGGACCCTCTTTCCTGCCGACACCCAACACTTCGCTCCAAGCGCTGCGCCGTTCATGGTCAACTACCGCGTCGCCGACCTGCACGCACTGCTTGCCGCGCTTCGATCGGAGGGCGTGCAAGTCGAAGAACGGGTCGACGAATCCGAGTACGGAAAGTTCGGTTGGGTGGTCGACCCAGAGGGCAATAAAGTCGAGCTGTGGCAGCCACCTGACGGGGGGTAACCGCCCGTCACCGCGCGTGGCTCCGGATCAGGACTCCGTGACACTCGCTTCCGTGAGACAGCGTCCGCACTCATCGAGCGATTTACAGGTGCACGTCCCTTGGCGCTGAAGCAACGACTCCCTGTCCTTCATGCGCGACATGAGGGTTGCCAGCTGATCGAGCTTCTGTCGCGCCAGGGTCGCCCAACGCTCCGCCGGGGGAGCGTCTGTAGGGAATTCGTGGAGGAGCGTTCGAATCTCGCGTAGTGAAAACCCAAGGGAGCGAGCCCGCTGAATCACCGCCAAACGATGGAGCGCCGCGTTGTCATAGCGTCGCTGGCCGTGTACGCGGGCGGGCGGCTGGAGAATACCGATCTCCTCGTAGTAGCGGAGCGCCGACGGCCGGAGGCCAACGCGATTGCCGACCTCCGAGATTGTGAGCTGGGCCATGAGCCATTGTACGCCATCCGCGTTCAGCAAGCCAGGCTGTGGGTGGGCGCGCGCGGACCGGCGTGTTCCAGGAGCCCGGCTTGCGCTCGAGTCGACTTGAAGCGTTAGAGTCGTCGGGACCGCGCTGACTCGGGCTACTCCGGAGAGCTCATGAACCGACTTTCACGTGCCGCCATCCTATTTCTCATCGAAGCGGCCACCGCCGGGTCGCAAACCATCCGGCCGTCGCGGCAAGGAACGATCGCCGAGACCGTCGATTCGTGGATCGCGAACACGGAACAGCATGTGGTGCCGCTCGCGGATGCGATGCCGGCGGAGCGGTATTCATTTCGGCCATCGACCGCGCTCGGTGACTTCGAAGGCGTGCGCACCTTCGGGGAGCAGGTGAAGCACCTTGCCGCCAACAATTACCGGGCGGCGGCGTTGATCCTTCGAGAGACCCCGAGCGCCGAGATGTTGAACGAGACGGGTCCGGACTCGGTGCGAACGAAGGTGCAGATCATGACGTATCTGCAAGGTTCGTTTGCCGCGCTGCATCGATCGGCCGCGTCAATCAATTCGGCCAACGTCACCGCCCCGCTCGCGACGTCGAGCGCATGGCAAAGGAATCGGCTGTCTTTCGCCATCGACGCGGTGGCGCATTCATTCGATCACTACGGTCAGTTGGTGGAATACCTTCGGATGAACGGCATCATCCCGCCGGACAGCCGGCCACCATCGCGATAGCGAACGACGGCACGCGACACTCCGTCATGTCTGACCAGCTCTATCGATCGACCGCGTTGTGCAGAGCGGCCGGATCGGGAATCTGAAAACGACCCTTCGGCCGCGCCACGATCAGTTTGTTTTCCTTGAGATGCCGCAGTTCGCGGACGACGACTTCGCGCACCGTCCCAAGCTCCTCGGCCAAGTCCTGCTGCGTCATGCCGATTGAGAAGGAATTCAACGCCGTCGCCGCGTGCCGGCGCAGGAGAAAGTCGATGAGGCGGGCGCGCACGCTCGTGGCCGAGCGCTCGTCGAGCCGGGCAACCAACGACCGAACTCGCGACGCCAACCGCCCTGCCAACAAGAACGCGATCTCCGGGCACTCGGCGATTGCGGCCTCGAGAGAGGCTCGGTCGAACAACGCGCATCGGGTCGGCTCCGCCGCGATGCTCGTCGCCGGATAGGTCCCCCCCGCCACCAACGGGACTTCGCCGAGAGTCCCTCCCGGTCCCTCGGTGTGGATGACGTGTTGTCGCGCACCGCTGCCGCGGACGACGCGAACGCGACCCTCGAGGACGACGAACCAACCGCGTGGCGGGCTGCCAGCCCGAAAAATCACTGCGTCAGTTGGAACGGCCAGCTCGGTGCCGCGGGCGGCCAGGGCATCGATGGCCTGCGGGGCTACTCGATCGAACAGCGGTAGCCGGGCAAGTGCATCCCGAGATATCACAATTGAACCCTCACGCCAACTGGTGTGACTTTAGTCTCTTGGTCCTCGCCTTCGTGCCCATCATGGTTCATGGCAGACCTTAACCCGTGAGAGGGTGCCATGATCCGCACGAAAGTAATCCTCGCCGGAGTTGCCGCCCTCTTCGTCGCGACACCCCGCGTTCACGCCCAATCCGCAGGCTCGGTCGACTGTAGCATCCTGACCGCGCCTGCTGCCGACCACGCGACGATGGATCACTCGGCCCACGCGCAAATCACGAAGGAATGCAGCGCCCGATTGCCCGTATCTGCCGGGCAGGCGGCGTATGGCGCGATCTCCGAAGTCGTGCGGATGCTGAAGGCCGACCCCAACACAGATTGGGCGAAGGTCAACATCGAGGCGCTTCGCCAGCACCTGATCGACATGGACGACGTGACGCTGCACGCCGCAGTGGCGCAGAGGAACGTCCCCGGGGGCGTCGAGATGAGAGTGACAGGCACGGGGCACACGGCCGATGCGATTCGGAGGATGGCGGTCAATCACGCGAAGATGTTGGATCGCGGCGATGAGTATCATGCGTCGGCGACGCCGACGCCAGAAGGTGCGATCATCGCTGTCACGGCCAAGAATTCTTCCGACGCCCGGACCGTTGCTCGCATCCGGGGTCTTGGCTTCGCCGGGCTGTTGACTGAAGGAGATCACCACGCCGCGCACCATCTGGCCCTCGCGCGAGGCGAGACCTCGTCCCACGAGCGTTAAGTACGCCGCTTCACATGTTCGAACAACGCCTCTCGGCCGTCTCGCCCTCCCGGAGTTTCGTGATCTGATGCCCCTTCTCGCGGTCGGCTTGAATCCTGGCCAGCCCGCCGGATATTTGAACGCACCGGAGCAGGCGCGTGATCCTCATCGTCGGCGGAAGTGGAACGCTCGGCCAAATGCTCGCGACTCGGCTGCTCAACGCCGGGTACGACGTGCGCGTCATGTCGCGGACGCCGAACAAGGTCGCCGCGCTCCGGGCCGAGGGCGCCGACGTCGTCAGCGGTGATCTCCTCGACTCCGACTCGCTCGTTCGCGCATGCCAAGGAGCGGACGCGGTCGTCTCGGCTGCACACTCGATTCTCGGGCGGGGACGCCATGCGTCGGTTCACGTCGATGGTGCCGGCCAATGCCGACTGATCGACGCCGCCAAAGCAGCCGGCGTGCGCCGCTTCGTCTACGTCTCCGTCCATGAGCCCGATCGGGCGTTCCGGCGGATTCCCTTCTTCCGGATCAAGCACGACGTCGAGCAATATCTCGTCAAGAGCGGACTCGCGTGGACCATTCTTCGGCCGACGGCGTTCATGGATCTGCACGCGCATGTTCTCATCGGCGAGCCGCTCATCAAGAAGGGAAAGGTCGTGCTGTTCGGCCGCGGCGAACGCCCGCGGAATTTCGTCGCGGCGTCGGACGTGGCCGAGATCGCGTTTCGTTCGCTGACGGAATCATCGTTCGTCGGTCAGACCGTCGACATCGGCGGTCCGGAGAACCTCTCCAGCCACGACGTCGTTCGCATCTACGAGCGCAGGGTCGGCCGGCGCGCCCGCGTCACGCATGCGCCGATCGCCGTGCCAAGGGTAATGTCCGTGCTCTTACGGCCTTTTCATCCGGGGCTGAGCCAGATCATGCAGACCGCGGTCCTGACTGAGACGGTCAACCAGTCGTTCGATGCCGGACCGCTGGCCGAACGCCTCGGTATGCGGCTGATGACGCTGGATGAGTGGGTGTCGCGCCGGCTGTGATCGACCCTTAGGCAGCTATTTCACTTTCGGCCCGACCCGATTCTCGCCGCCTTGATGAAGCACGAGCCCCGTCACCACACCGCTCGCGTTTCGCGTGAAGCTGACCTGGGCGTCGATCTCCCTGAAAAAGAAATCCGTCGCGCTCTCAGGCCATAGCCGCGCTTCCGGCTGTCCGCTGGGCGTGAGATACAAGGCGCCGTTGCGGACGTGCACGTCGAGCATCACGCCGACTCCCGCGAAGGCCGGAGACAAGTTGTACTTGCCGGCGTACGCGGCGAGCGTGCTGACGGGCAGGTCGATGGCGACGCGGGCTTTGCTCGGCGGCGCTGCCGATGGCGGAACCAAGCCAAGCTGCCGCATATACGATGCGAGCTGCGCGTAGTGTTCGGCCAAGTCCGTCGTGAAAGCCAGCAGCACGCGCGCCGGCAAGATGGTTCTGCCGGAATCGGATTGCATTGTGGCCACTTCCCCAATGCGCCGGTCATTGAGCTGGCCGATGGCCGCGGTGCAGAAGACGATCGACGCGCGGACTCGCGCAACGAGCGTGTCCTTGGGCCATTTCGCTCGAACCGAATCGCTGATACGCCATTCCGCCGCCGCGCGTGGATCGGGTCTGCCGAGTCGTGAACACAGGCCGAAATTGGCATCCTCGAGGTGTTGCGCGATGTATCCAACTGTTTGCTGCGCCGGCGTCGGGCTGAAGCCGTATTTCGTGGCCGGGATGGAGTCGAGCGCGGCGACGATCAGGCGGCCATAGTGTTCGGCGAAGTACGCGAACGACGCGCGAATGTTGTTGGGCCCTTTATCGGATGACGATGATTGGGCGATAAGCGCCGCCGGAAACAACGCGCCCACGATGATCGACCGGATGCGGACCATAGGATGCTCGGGGTGGCTAGGTCGGCTCTTCGACACCGTCAAGCTATCGGCGTTCCAACTCGCCGGCGACGTGCGCGGCAACCATTGGCGTCGACGGACAGGCCATCACGACGCCGGCTGCGTGGGATCTGCTGCGTGACGCCCGGTTGCGGCAAAGCGCATCGTCGCGAACAACTACTTCCAGATGCTCGGCGCCCGCATCGTCTCGTGCGCACCGCTGCCACGCAGCAGCAACGGATGAGCATGATCACGCTCGGAGCATTCGCGACGCTCGCGCTCCTCCTGGCGGCCGTGGGGCCCTACGGCGTCATCAGCTACTCGGTCGCGCAGCGACGCAGGAGCTTGGAGTCCGCGCGGCGCTCGGGGCCTTGCCGAGCGATTTGGTCCGCGTCGTGTTGCGCGAGGCGGCGGGCGTTACGGCTGTCGCCATTGGTCTCGGAGCCGCCGGCGTGCTCGCCACACATAGACTGATCGCCTCGCAGTTGTTCGGCGTTGCGGCGACCGATCCGCTCACGTTGGCCGTCGCTGGATTGGTGCTCGCCCTGTGCGCCGTGCTGGCGGCGCTGGCTCCCATGCGGCGGGCGGCGCGCATCGATCCGATGGAGGCGCTGAGATAGCGGAGAGATCCCGCAGATCAAAAAAGCGAAACAATCTGCGGGATTGTAGTTCAAATCGGTGTCGTCTGCGTTTGAATTGGTGCCCGTGTGATGCGAGGGGAACTCACGAGCTCGCGCTAACGGCCGAACGCGGATTCGTAGAACTTCACGATCCGCTGACGCGCGTCGAAGCCGTGCCACGGCTCCGGACTCGGCCCCCCGACGATGTTGCGACTGAGCGGACCGTGATCGTCGCGCGGATATGTCACGAGCTGGACCGACACGCCGGCCTGACGCAATGCCCGGTACATCTCCTGGGACTGCCCGATCGGGTCGGTCAAATCCGACTCGCCCTGGAGCAGCAGGAACGGCGTCTTGGCGTGACTTGCGCCAGCGAGAGGGCTCTGCCGCCACGCGTCAGCGAACTGCTCCCACGGCTTTCCGAAATACCACCGGTCGTACCACGATCCGTTTTCGGTGCCGTACTCGCTGAACTGGTCGATCACCGGCGCGCACGACACGATCGCCTTGAAGCGGTCCGTCTTTCCTTCGATGAACGCGGCCATCTCGCCGCCATAGCTGTAGCCGAAGACGGCCAGCTTGTTGGCGTCGATCGGCTGGTTGGCGATCGCGTAGTCGACGCCCGCCATGATGTCGCGGTAGTCGCCACCGCCGAGATCGTTCTTGTTCGCCGCGGCGAACGCGGCGCCGCGTCCGCTGCTCCCACGGGGGTTCGGCATCAACACGGCCCAGCCGCGTCCGATGAGAAACTGCGCGAATGCCGAGTAGTACTCGAGCCAGGCGCCGAGCGGGCCGCCGTGCACGTCGACGACCAGCGGCACTTTCCCGCGCGCAGCTTCGGGCGGCAGATACAGAAGCCCGTCGATCGTGCGGCCGTCGTTCTTCCAGTGCACGACGCGCGCTTTCACCGCTGGCCAACTCGCGTCGGCGGTAGCCGGCGCCGAGACCCGGGTCGCGGCGCCGCCGAGGCTCGAGGCGACGTACAGCGCCGTCGGCTCGTCGGTGCCGGCGGCCAGATACACCCACGCGCTGCGACGATCGTTCGTCTGGAGCGATGCAACCGCGGCGTGACCCATCGCGAGCTCGACGGGCGGCCCGCCGGCGACCGCGAAGCGCGCATAGCCCGTCCTGGTTCCGTTCGCGACGCTGGCAATGACCGTCTCCTCCGTCTCCGCGAGGTCCGGTGAGTTCACGGAACCCGAATAGCCGCTCGACAGATTTCTGATACCGCCGCCGGCGAGCGGTACGACATACAGGTCCGAGTAACCTGGCGGTGTATCCGCGGCGGCCTGGGCGGCGAAGAACAGTCTCGCGTCACTCGGCGACCAGACGATCTTGCCGGCGGTCGTCGGCGACTCGGCCAGGCGCCTCGGCGCGCCGGGATTCGCGACGTCCACGATCCACAGCGTGTCCGACGGCCCGAGATCGCTGACGTTGTTCATCGGGCTCGTCACCACCGCGAGACGGTCGCCGCGGTGCGACCATACGACTTCTTTTATGTCGGGGGCGATCGCGATCGGCGTCAGTTTCGACGACGCGAAGTTGAACAGGTATGCGCGCGAGCCGTGAATGTCCTGGTCGATCGCGTGGGCGTCGGCCCTATCTTGATTCTGCTTCTCCTCGCCCGGCGTGTCGGGATCGCGAGCCACGATTGCCGCCGTGCGCCCGTCCGGCGCCACCGAGTAGTCCGCCACGTCGATCTCGACCGAGTCGCGCGACGCTTTCGCAGCCGATCCATCCACGGCATCGGGCGCGGCGGACGCGTCGATCGAGGGAACGATCTTCATCGTGATCGCTTGGGCTTCACCGCCGTTCAGCGGCAACCTATAGAGTTGCGAGTGCTTGCTGCGCTTCGCGACGAAATACACGGCGCGCCCGTCGGGCGACCATGTGCCGTCTCGCTCGCTGCTCTTTGTCCCTGCGGGCGCAAACGTGATCTGCCGCGACGTGTTCGTGGCGACATCGGCGAGCCAGAAGTGAGTCGTGGCACTGTCGACCGTTGGCTCTGTCACCGCAAAGAGGACCATCCGCCCGTCGGGAGAGAGTCGCGGATCGGCGATTGCGCGCGTATGGCGCAGGTCCTCGTTCGTGGGGAAGTGCGCGCCAGGTGTCGTCTGCGCAGCAATGGCGTTGCCGGTAGCCACGACGAGTACGGCGCACAGCGGCAGGACTGGGAGGCGAAGTGGAACGTTCATGTCGTCGGTTGCGGTCGATGCTCGCGAACATACGAGCCTGCCCGCGGCGGGGCCAGCCGAGCGAACGGTCATCGCGGAGTCGACGGGTCGTGTCGACGATTTGGAGTCACCGCACACCTCGAACGCCATGTTGCTCGGGCTCGCCGGAGCGTGGACGTCAGCGCCCCAAGCACGTCAGCGCTCTAAGGACGTCAGCGCTCTAAGGACGTCAGCGCTCTAAGGACGTCAGCGCCCTAAGGACATCAGCGCCCTAAGGACGTCCACAGCGCCGTACCTCCCCCGCTATCGCGACGGCGCAAGAGCATTATACTAAAAACTCTTACGCCACAGCGCGCCGCCGCGCCCTTTCCGCAAGCCACCCGGGACCGAGCCGCTCGTGTCATACCGACTGATCGCGCTGACCCTCGCGCACTGCGTCGCACTCCCGACCCTGGCGAGCGCCCAGTCTCCCGCCATCCGCCGCGAGATCATCCAGGGACACGCGACCGCCGACGGGACCGTCCCCATCCCAGCCGCCAACATCGTCGTCACCATGGCGCCCGACCGCGCCACCTTCGAGACCCGCACCGACTCCGCCGGCTTCTATAGAATCGTCATCCCGAACGGCACCGGCGACTACCTGGTCCACATCACGAAGATCGGATTCAACGCGTTTCGCAAACGGATCACCCGAAGCGGCCCGGACAGCGTGTACACCGTGGACGCGAAGATGCCCGCCGTCGTTCAACGTCTCGACGCCGTCCAGGTACAAGCGACGAAGCCCAAGCCGCAGCGCGGGCCGGGATTCGGCCCCGAGGTGGGATCGTCGGAGACATTTGCCTATGGCGTGACCGGTGCACTCTCGCCCGATCTCGCCGGAGATCTCGCGTCGCTCGCCTCGACGATCCCCGGAATCTCCACCGTCAGCGGCGGCATCTCCGCCCTCGGCCTCGGCCCCGGCGCCAACAGCACCACGCTCAATGGCATGGCGTTCCCAGGCGCCGACGTCCCACGCGATGCGCAGATGACGACGCGCGTGACAACCTCGACCTATGACCCCGCACGCGGTTGGTTTTCTGGCGCGCAGACCGCTACGGAGCTGAGCGGCGGCAGTCTCTTTACCAACCGGCGCGGGCATCTCACGCTCGACGCGCCGGCGCTGCAGTACACCGATCCTGTCTCGCGCGCCCTCGGCTCCCGCGTCACCAACTTCAACGCGAGCCTCGGCAGCGGCGGCTCGATGTCCGCCGACGACAAGTACTTCTATAGTTACGGCGTGCAGGGGGGCCGCAGCCTCTCGAACGCCACCTCGCTGCTCTCTGCCGATCCCCTCCTGCTCGCGCACGCCGGCGTCTCGCAGGATTCTGTCGACCGGCTCAGGAGCCTCCTGTCGAGTGCCCACGTGCCCGTTGCCGGACCCGTCGCGTCGCCCGATCGCATCAACGACAACATCTCGCTCATCGCCCGATTCGACCACTCACCCTACGACTGGGCGAACCTCAAACCGTCCACGACCACCGAGGCCATCACCTTCTACGGAAAGGTGTCGCGTGCTCAGGCCACCTCGCTGTCGCCCACGGTAACGCCGAGCCACGGCGGCGAGAGCCGGCAGGCGATCGGCATGGTGCAAGGCTACTACTCCACGTTCATCCACGACGACTATCTCCTCGACGCGAAGAGCGGCTTCAGCTACTCGGAGAACAAGGCGACGCCGTACGTGCAGCTCCCCGACGGCCGCGTGCTCGTGACGTCGAGCTTCCCCGACGCCACGTCGGGTTCGACGAGTTTGGGTTTCGGCGGGAACTCCGGACTCACGACCGACGTTCGCCAGTGGACGTGGGAGAACATCGGCACGATGCAGAGCTACGTGTCCGCCAAGCGTCCGCATCGTCTCAAGTTCGATACCGACGTCCGGCTCGACGGCTTCTCGCAGGATCTGGAGACCAACAAGTACGGCACCTTCTCGTTCAACTCGCTGAGCGATCTTCAGGCCGGGCGCCCGACGGTCTATACCAGAACTCTCAACGACCCGACGCGCACCGGCAGCGAATGGAACGCATTCCTCTCCGCCGGCGACCTTTGGCGCGTGTCGCCGACGCTCCAACTGCTCGGCGGCCTGCGCCTCGAGGGGAACCGGTTCAACGCCGTGCCGGCGTACAACCCGGATGTGGAACGAGTGTTTGGACTCCGCACGGACCACGCCCCCGACACGTGGGGCCTCAGTCCTCGGCTGGGCTTCACCTGGCTGCGCCGGCCCGGCGGCACCGGCATCATGTTCAATCCGGTCGGCACGTTCGCGTTGGCGCCGACCATGTACATCCGCGGCGGCATCGGCGAATTCCGGAACATGCTCCCCGCCGCGCTCCTCTCCACGGCGCGCGTCTCGACTGGTCTCCCCAACGGTATCGAGCGCATCACCTGCCTCGGCGCCGCCGCTCCGACGCCCGACTGGTCCTCGTTCGTCGCGGATCCATCCTCGATTCCGTCGAGCTGTGTCCCGGGCGCGCCCAACCCCGTCTTTTCCGACGCCGCTCCCGGCGTCCAGCTCTTCGATTCGCGTTACACCGCGTCGCGAAGCTGGCGCGGCAATCTCTCCTTCTCCTCCAACCTCGCCAACTTCGTCTACGCGCTCGAGGGGACCTACGCGCTCAACTTGAATCAGCCCGGGATCGTCGACGCGAATTTTCGGCCGAGCTCTCAATTCACTCTGGGTGAGGAAGGACGACCGGTGTTCGTTCCCGCGACGGCGATCGATCCAGCGACCGGCGGGGTCTCGAGCGTGCCGGCTCGGGTTGACCAGAGCTTTGGCCGCGTCGTCGACAACGTTTCCGACCTTCGTTCCCACACCGCCCAATTCACCACGACCGTCTCTCGCAACACGACCTTCAAACGCACGTTCCTCTACACGTCGCTGGCGTACACCTACGCCGACAACCGCGCTCAGCATCGCGGCTTCGACGGCTCGGCCTTCGGCGATCCGAATGTGGTTGCATGGAGCCGAGGCGACTTCGACATCCGGCATTCATTCATTTATTCGCTCGGCATATCCAGGGCGGGCTTCACGCTGACCGGCCTCGGACGATTCTCCTCCGGCGTGCCGTTCACGCCGCTCGTCGGCTCCGATGTAAACGGGGATGGGCTCGCGAACGACCGCGCGTTCGTCTTCAACCCGGCGACCACGCGCGACACGAGCGTCGCGTCGGCGCTTCGTTCGCTGTTCTCTACGTCGAGCGCCGCGCGCAACTGCCTCGAGCGCCAACTCGGCGCCGCCGCGCAGCGCAACAGCTGCCAGGGTCCGTGGACGGCGTCATTCAACGCGCAGGTGAACGTCACCGGTGGGAGGCTCCATCTGCCGAAGAACGTGCAGAACGTCGCGCTCAACCTGACGAACCCATTGGGCGGGCTCGATCAGCTGCTTCACGGCAGCGACCATCTGCGCGGCTGGGGCACGCAGCCGTTCGCCGATCCGGTGCTGTACAACGTCCGCGGCTTCGACGCGGCGAACAGCCGGTTCGTTTATCAAGTGAACCCGCGCTTCGGCACGACGAACCCGTCGCTCAACACCCTTCGCGCTCCCTTCCGCCTCACGCTCGACGTGTCGATGACGCTCGGCCGCCCTGCCACCGAACAGCAGCTCGAACGCTGGCTCAACCCCGGCCGCGCCGGCCACCCGGGCCCCAAGCTCACGTCAGATGAATTGGTGAAACGCTACATCCGCACCGTCCTCGACCCATACGCATCGATCGCCACCGAGTCCGACTCGCTGCTGCTGACGAGAGACCAGCTCGAGGCAGTGCGAGCGGCGCAGGCGCACTGGACGGAGATGATGACCGCCCACTGGAAGAAGCTCGCGGACTATTTCGTTGCTCTTCCGGAAGTGTACGACGTGAGCGACGCCTACAAGCATCAAGAGGATGCGAGCGACGAAGGGTGGGCGAAGTCGTGGGCCGACGTGCACGAGCAACTGCCGCGGATCCTGTCGCCGCTTCAGCTCACGTTGCTCCCCTACCCGTCGTCGATGCTCTGGCAGGCGAAAGAAGCGCCCAAGGGGCTCCGGTACATCTTCTCTCGGTGACCGTGGGTTACCGTCAGCGTCGAGTCGTCTTCTCGAGACGCGCGATCGCCTTCTTCAAGTCCGCCACCGCCGGTGTCTCCGGTCCCGGTACCGATTCTCGTACCGCAAGCGCGGCACGATACGCCTGAAGCGCACCTCGGCGATCATCCAATGCTTGTAGAGCCGTGCCGACGTTGGTCCAAGTCACCGCGATGAGTGGCTCGCTCGGCTGGAGTTTCGCCCGCCGGATGGCCAATGCCTCATTGAACAACCGCAGCGCCTTGGCCGGCTGGTTCATCCTCATGTAGACACTGCCCAGGTTGTTGAGAGCGAATGCGGTCGCTGGATGATCGGCCCCGACGACTCGCTTCCATCCGTCCGCCGCGACGATCAGTAACGACTCGGCCACCGCGAGGTTTCCGCGCGCCCCGGACACGAGCGCGAGGTTGTTGAGAGTCCGCAGAGTCTCGAAGTGATCCGGCCCCAGCGTCGCCTCGCGAATCGCGAGCGCTTCGCGGTACGCCGTATCCGCACCGTTCAGATCTCCCTTCCGCCGCAACAGCACGCCGAGGTTGTTGAGCGTGAACGCGAGCACGGTGTCCGTCGTGACTTCCCCTCCCCCACTCGCGCGCCGCAAGCCGATTGCCCGGCTATAAAGCCGGCGCGCCGTGCTGTCCGCTCCGTCGTCCTGAAACGTCGACCCCTCGAGGGCGAGCGTCTGCGCGACCACGGCGCTCGTCGTGTCGCCCAGTCGGCGCCGGATCGCGAGCGCAGAGTCGTACTCGACGCGAGCGTCGCGGGTGCGATCGATGTAGTGCAGCGCCATTCCGTGCGCGATCAGCGCGGCGGCGAAGGCCGAGTCGGCCGGAGCGTGGCGAGCGCGGAGCGTCGCCACCGCGCGTTCCGCCAACTGTTCGGCCGGCGGATACAAACCGAGGTTCTGGTAGCTTTCGCTCATCACCGTCATCAGATCAGCTTTCGCTGCCGGCTGGTCGACCAGCTCGCGCTCGATCTTCGCGGCGCCTCGATCCAACAGTTCCCGCGCCGTGATCGTCGTGCCTTTTGCCTCCGCCGGGTCGGCGCCGCGAAACAGATCCTGAAGGAACGAGGAAACGGCCACCGCGCGCTTGCGCTCGCTCTCGACCTGCGCGGACCGCTCGCGAATCGCCGCCGATTGTCGAAGGACCGTGACGATGAAGGCCGCCAAGCTCGCGAATGCGAGGACGCTCAACACGACGCCAACCTGATGACGGCGCATGAAACATTCGGCGACGTAGCGCGGCGCTCGCGGACGCGCGCTCACGGGGTACCGGTTCAGGCTTCGCTCGACGTCTGCTGCCAACTGCTCCGCGGAGGAGTACCGGTCGGCGGCGAGCGGCGCCAGCGCGCGTTGGACGATGGCGTCCAGGTCGCGGGCCAGTCTCGCCCGCAACGCATCGGGCGACAGCTTTCGGGCTGCGGCAACTTGACCCGCGCGTTCAACGTCGCCGTCCGAGTCGACGGCTTCACTCGCCAATGGCACCGGCCGGGTGCGGATGGCTTCCAGCAGTGCAGACCGGTCGGCGCCGACATCACGATATGGCCGCCGCCCCGAAAGAAGCTGGAAGAGAATGACGCCGAGCGCGTAGACGTCGCTCGCCGTGGTGGTCGGCCCGCCTTCGATCTGTTCTGGTGCCGCGTACTCCGGCGTCAGCGCTTTGAGGTCCGGCCCGGCCGCCGAACTCGCCGGATCCGCGTCAAAGCGGGTCGGCGCCAGGACTTTTGCGATCCCGAAGTCGAGCAGTTTCGGGACGCCGTCCGACGTCACCAGGATGTTCGACGGTTTCAGGTCCTGGTGAACCACCAGGTTCTGGTGCGCGAATCTGACCGCGTTGCACACCGTTCGAAACAAGCGCAGCCTGTCGTCGACCGACAGCCGATGCTCGTCGCAGTAGTCAGTGAGCTGGTGGCCCTCGACGAACTCCAATGCCAGGAATGGCCGTCCGTCTTCCGTTTCGCCGACATCGAGTAAGTGCGCGATGTTGGGATGGTTCAACGACCCGAGGATCTGCCGTTCCGCCCGAAAGCCGGCGACCAGCTCCGACGATTCCATCCCGGCACGCACGATCTTGAGCGCGACGTGCTGCCGGAAATCCTGGCCCTCACGCAGCGCGAGCCACACCTCGCCCATCCCGCCGCGGCCGAGGGCGCGAACGAGTTGGTATGCGCCGATTCGTTGGTCAGGGACCATCGGCTCAGCGACCGGCAGCGTGACCAGCGACTCATCGATCCACCACGGGTCGCTCGCCTCGAGGAGCGACCTCACCTCGGCGGCGAGCGCTGGATCGTCCCGGTCGAGCGCCGCGAAATACGAGGCGCGCTCGGCCGCGGCCAGCCCGGACGCCTCGCCGAATGCGGATTCAATCGCGGCCCAGCGTTCGGCCGTCGGTTGCGAGGGATCGAGGTTTGGGCGGGGACTCGTCATGGCTGGTCGACGATATCGGCTTCGAGCTCACGCTTGAGCCACGCCCGCGCCGATTCCCACGAACGGCGGACCGTAATGGGAGAAACACCCATGGTCGTCGCGATTTCGTCGTAATTCATTCCGCCGAAAAAGCGATACTGGATCACGCGGGCGCCGCGTTCATTGAACTGCTCGAGCCGTTTCAGCGCCTCGTCGAGCGCGAGCAGCCGGTCGTCGGGAATGTCGCCGCCGATGACCTGAACCTCATCGAGCGGAACGCGCTCCACCGCGCCGCCTCGCTTGGCGGCGTTCCGCGCTTCGGCGTGGTTGACGAGAATCCGCCGCATCGCGAGCGCCGCCACCGCAAAGAAGTGGGAACGGTTCTGCCAATCGACGTTGCGTTGATCTACCAGCTTGAGGTAGGCCTCGTTGACGAGCGCCGTCGTCTGCAGCGTGTGACCCGTGCGCTCGAACGACAGCTTGCGATGGGCCATTGCGTGCAGCTCACCGTACACGAGCGAGACGAGCCGCTCCATTGCCGCGCGGTCTCCGGCTCGCGCCTGGGCGAGAATCTCGGTGACCGGCGCCGATTCGGACGGGGGGAGAGGGAGCACAGGAGCGCGGCTGGGTCGACCAGACGATACCGCTCATGGCCCTCGGGCGCCAATCACGGGCATGGCTGACGGCTCGTCGGCCCGACCTCTGAGGGCAATGAGCACTTTCAGCGCGAAATCCGGCGTTGTAAGCGAACCCCTTCAGGGAGCGAACAATGGTCGGATCCAAAGCGTTGCGTCTTGCCGCGAACGGCACCGGGAGGATCGCGCTGGTACTGACGATGGCGCTCGGCGGGCTGGCGGCGAACGCCGCCAGCGCGGGCGCGCAGTGGCATTTTTTCGAGAACGGCGTCGAGTCTTATCGCCGCCAGTCGGCCGAGTTCAAGGATCGCGCTGCCGCGCTGCTCAAACGGATCGACGAAGTGCCGGTCGGCGGCGTGTACTGCGACAACGCCGACAAACTGGCCGCGGGCCGGATGTTGGCCGAACTGCGCGCGGAGCTGGGCGACCTCGAGCGCGACTGGACTGCGTTCAAGGGAAGCGTGAACGGCTCAACGGAAATATCCGGGCCCGGTAGTGCGTTCGCCAAAGCGGGCATCGATCCGCTCGCGCCCGGCTTCTGGTCGGAGTCGAACAAAGAGATCCTTCAGGACCCGCAGAAGGCGCTCAACGAGAAGCTCGAGCTCTATCGAAAGACTCGGGTCGTCGACTGCAGCGATCCCAAGGCGAGGCGAAATCCGCCACCGGTCGACCCGCCGAAGAAGGATCCTCTGGCCGGCCTGAAGCGGCCCGCCCGGTTCCTCCAGGGCATCCCGTCCATTCCGAAGTTTTTCTGCACGCAAGCGGAGTACGACGCGTGGAAAAAGGCGATCGCTCAGCTGCTCCGCGAGAACCAGGACGCGGCGACTGCTTTGCGCAACTACCACGACGAGGTCTTCGATCGCTTGGCGGCGGCGCTTCGTAGCGTTCCATCCGACACGGCGGCCGTCCGCGTGCTCGAAGCGGAAGAGAAGTGGGAGCAGGCCGAACACGCACGCCTCACGCGAATCTACTATCAGATTCTTGACATTTATGGTTTGCCAATCCCGATCATCGACTGCACAGAACATCTGACGACGCCGCAGCCCAGGGCGCCGAAGGACAGTGTGCCGCCGGCGCGGCCGCCAACGGACACGACGCACCCGCACACCCAAGAACGCCCTGGCACCGGCGCTCCGCCGGCCATCGACACGACGCGTCCTCATACGATGGAGAAGCCCGGGACCGGAACGCCGAGTGGAACGGAACCGCCCAAGGTGGGCGCGATCCCTCACGGCAAGGTGGGCGGCGGCGGGTGGTTCGTGGGCGCGGGGATCGAGGAGAACTGGTATCAACAATTCGCGCATACGGCGGGCGACCAGGCGAACATCGGCGCCTTCACCGGGGAGCAGACCGCGCCGGGCTGGGGCGTCGGGCTTGGATTCGCGCAGGCCGGGTGGCGCATTTGGGCGTGCCGTCACGTCAACACACTGCACTACACCCAGCGGTTCAGCACACCCGGTTCACCATTCTCGCGAGTCGACGGAGACTTGAACGGGACGTTCTACGATCTGAGCGCCGGCCGGAGCTTGTCGTTTCTGTGGAAGACCCATGTCGAGGTGATCGGCGGAGTCACGTATGCCTACGACTACCTCGACCTCGTTCCGATCACACGGCTCGGCGTTTCGCTCGACCAGTCGCATCGGACGCTCGAGACGTGGAAGACCAACATCGGCGTCGCCATCGAGCGCCCGCTGTCGTCGGATCTGAATTGGCGCTTGAACATGACCTACACCGGCGCGGGCACCTCGAACGACGCCGACCTCAATCTCCGCTTTGGAGCCGGCCTTACGTACCGGCTTCCCATCCACGCCGGCTTCTGAGGAATACTTCAATGAAACTCGACTCGGAATTCTCATTTGGCGGCCGGCCGCTCGCGCGCCACGCCACGTCGGTAGCGGTTCTTGCATCGATGCTCGTCCTGGCGGGCTGCGAAGCCAAGCCGGCGGATTTCTTCGTCCCGCCGTCGTTGGTGGAAAACACGACGCCGACCGTGAGTGACAACACGCCGCCGCTTTTTGTCAATCCGTTTCCGGTGTCGTCGCTGACCGGTCCTTTCGCGATCAACAGCATTCATGTCGACATCAACGACATCATTGGATCAAACGGAGCGGCGGCGAGCGGGGTCGATCCATCGAGCGTGAGCGCGTCGATCGGCGGGGAGTCTCTCCCTGTGACCCGCAACGGAAATACGTACACCGCATCGCTGACGGGCCTTCCCGACGGCCAACTCGGCATCGTCTGGAACGGAAAGGACGTTGCCGGCAACCGCGCCACGTCGACGATGAGTCTCTACCTGAAGAACCACGGCCCGGCGATCACGATTCCGGCGCCTCCGCCGGCCACGTCGCAGTCGAACGGTGCGTCGATGCCGTTCAGCATCGGCGGCACGATCGCGGATGCCTATTTGTTCAAGGCCACCGGGAGCGTCCTCAAGCCCGGCCCGAGCAACCAGTGCGGTAATACGGATAACACGCCGTGGCCGAGCGGTACGGGGCCGGGGCAGGTCGCAGGCAACTCGTGGGACTACACGTCGAGCGTGCTGTCGAACGGCAGCTTCACGCTCAACGCCAACGCCTTCAATCCCGTCAGCGCGGGTGGAGCCCCCACGACGCTCCGCTATTGCTTCGGCGTGTTCGCCGAGGACAAGGCGACGGACGGCGGCGGCACCGCGAAGCACAACATGAGTGTTCGGTATATCACGGTCGACCAAACGTGGATGCCACCCGCGGCAACGTTCACGCTCTCCAGCACGGCGACGTATCGTCATCTGACCACGACGAGTGAAGTGTGCGTCACGATCAACACGACGCCGGCGCAGCTTGACCAAGCGTACCAGCTCGGTATTTCCGGCCCGGGCGTCATCGGTCCGACGAGCCTCGCGGGGACGCTCTCATCCGGATCAGTCGTCGTGCGAGTGCCGATCAGCCAGTTTGGCACGTACGCTGGGACGGTCGCGGTCGCGGGGCACACAGCGAGCTACACCGTCAACGTCACATCCGCGGCCGGCACCTGCACGTGATCAAGCCGCCGCCGTTGCAGCGCCGCCGTCATTCGGATCAGCGAATGGCGGCGGCGTCGAGCCGTCAGCTACGACGCGTTCGTCAGCCAGATCAATCCGATGAGCACCGGAGTCATTCCCTCCACCGTGTGCTCGCGCGAGCTGACCGTTGGCAAGCCTTGCTTCTTGAAGGTATCCGCGGAGTAAATCGCCATCTGCACATGGAATCGCGCCAAGAAGCCTGAATCGGCTTGACGGGCACCGGCGTATTCTCTACCACTTTCCATTGCCGCGTCGCGCATGTCGCGCGGCCAGATCCTCGAACCGTCCATGCTCTTATGCATAGCGGCGTCCGAATGCTCGTGTTGCTCTCGTTCATCGCCATCGCCGCGTGCGGTGGCTCCGGTGCTACCTCGAGCGGCACGATCGGCTCCGGCTCCGACACCGGGTTCGTAGTCACCGGAAATCCCGAGTCGCCCACTGGGGCAACATGGTCGTACAAAGGCGCCGTCGACGGCGTCGCGTATGATCTCACCGGCGTATTGTACAAACCCCTCGGCGCGGGACCATTTCCGGCGGTTCTGCTGAGTCATGGCTCCGATGGCAGCGCCTCGTTCTTCTCGGGTCTCGTTGCGCCGACGATGGTAACGTGGGGACTCGTGTGCATCGGCGTGAACTACACCCATTCGAGCGGCGTACCGCTCGGGTCGCCCGGAACCGCGGCCGACGTCGGCGCCAGTGCCGCCAACGTGGAGCGCGCCCACATGACCTATCTCTTGTTGCGCAAGCTCGGGTACGTCGACATGACCCGCGTCGCCGCTCATGGGCATAGCATGGGCGCGTATGTCGACGTCGCGCTGCTGGGCGCGTACCCGAGTGATTTTCGCGTCGCGTCGCACACGGGCGGCGGCGTCCGCCCGGCGTTCATCGTCGCGGGACCGGCGCCAACGATCGCGGAAGCGATCACCATCCGAACGCCCTACCAGATGCATCATGGTGACGCCGACACCACCGTGGCACTGAGCTACGACCAGCGTCAGGACTCGGTGTTGGCTGCGACGAACGTCGACCATCAACTGTTCGTGTACCCGGGCCTCGATCACCTCGCCGTGCGAACGTCGCCGGCGATGTTCCAGCGGGTTCACGA
This sequence comes from Gemmatimonadaceae bacterium, assembly GCA_036003045.1. NCBI lineage: Bacteria > Pseudomonadati > Gemmatimonadota > Gemmatimonadia > Gemmatimonadales > Gemmatimonadaceae > Gemmatimonadaceae bacterium. The sequence continues at coordinate 942 of DASYSS010000100.1, read as the reverse complement.
CTGGTATCACGCTCACGGGCTGTTCTAACTGGCTCGAGCCATACCCGCGACGAACCGCCCAACGGTAAGCGTAACGCCAAAAACGATTTCGTCCTCGTGGACTTTCAGGGCGAGTTTGTATTTCCCGCGACCTGAGTGGGCGGGTTTGCTGCGCCTCGGCGTGAACACATCCGAGCCGCTTTACATCTCGGTAAGAAGCAAATGTGGCCCGATACGTTTGCTGGATTCGCAAGTCTATACGATCGGACGGCGGCGACGACGCACCGTACGTAGAGGTTTTTTTTGGGACGACCCGCGGCTGCGACCGCGGAGCCGCAGGTGTTGCCATGGCACCAGCAGTCGGTGTGCCCCTCAATGGGTTCCGCATCAAATTCGAGCACGAGTTCAAGCGTCACGCGCCAACCCATCACGTAACGCGTCGCGACGTCGAGCGGGTGCTCCGGTTCCCCCGGTGGGTCAATGATCTGACGACGACGGACCGTGGCACCGCGCTCTTCGAGACCGTCGGTGTATGGGTCGCCGCGCCGATGTCCTTACCGCGGCACGATCCCTCCTCTCTGCTCGTCATCACTCGCGACCGACGCGGTGATCGATGGGTCCATGACGCCTGGCGGGTCTATCACTCGGACGTCGATCTCAGGGCGGCGCGGTCTGCATACGACGTACTCTCCGCGTTTCTCGCGCGCTATGGACTCGAAGTGCAGCTCGGCAACGCCTCGCGCCGGCTCTTTCTCCCGTGCCGGGTTCCCATGGCCGCGACGGCGAACGCGGCACCGCGCGTACTCGGCGCTCTTTCGCGCCCGGAAACACGGCGCCTCGAAATCGTTCGCCTCGTTCCCGAGCGCGCCGAGATCGAGGTGACGGTTGCGTTCGCGGTGGACGAGCGATCGCTTCGCGCAGACATCGCGCGTCACCCTTGCATGGCAATGCAGGCGGGATGAA